>NZ_JBFAWG010000001.1:373728-412895 GCF_040680215.1 Streptomyces sp. NPDC052107 | reverse complement strand
GAGATCCGCCGGTTGATCGGGCACATCGTCATCACGCCCCGCCACCACACCAACGAACACCATCTGCACTGGTCACACTTCCGTAGACACAGCCAGGCCCGAGCCCGCCGTTCCCACTACAAACGTCGAGGCCACAACCCCCAGATGCGGTTGCAGTACTAGGTCTCGCTGAGGACCTTCGGTGTGACGGCCGTGAGCGGGATCCGCAATTCGCTGAACCGGCGCGGGCCGTCCTGGAGGCAGCGGATCACCATGCCGGCCCACTTGTCCCCCACGCGGAACGGCACCTGCAAAAAGGCGCGGACGGCCCCCGTCGACTGGGTGATGCTCACGTGAGTGATGCTCACGCCCGCCGGACACCTGGAGCACGGCGGACCGCGGACGGGGCGGTACGGCGCTGGCGAAGAGGACCTGCCCGGTGTCGGGGGTGGCGACGGCGGGGCTGAGCCGTGGCTGTCGTACGCCGATCTCGCGGTGACGGTGGTGGATGAGATCCAGGCTCCGGCGCGGCACCGGACCCGGGTGTGCGGGTGTCGGTGCTCAACTTCCGGAGCGGAAGGAGGAGGACATCCGGGAGGAGGCAGAGGCGGCAAAGGTGAAGAAGGAGAAGGCCGAATAGGCAAGGCGTGGGAGGCGCGGGCGGCGGCGGGGAAAGTACCGATTATGGCGCTTCCCTCAACTCCCCACTCCCCCGGTCGGCTTGTCGTCATCCAGGCGCAGAAGCCCAAGCGGTGCGCCACGTGCCGGCGCGGGCCGCTGTCGCTGCTCGTGCTGGAGGACGGGGCACCACGCTGCCTGCACTGCGCGGACCTCGGACACCTGGTGTTCCTGCCGCGCGGGGACACCGCGCTGACCCGCAGGTCGAGGGAGGAGAGCGGGCTGTCGGTCGTCGTGGTGCGGTTCAACCGGCGCAAGAGCCGTTACGAGCGGCGGGGCGTGCTCGTGGAGGAGGCGGCGCTGGCCCGGGCCGAGGCCCGCTGCCTGGCGGACGCGGAGGCGCGGCGCAGGCGGCGGGCGCGGGACGCACGGCGCCGGGCGGCGGAGGACGAGCGGTTCGCGGCGGCTTTCGCGGCCGAGATTCTGCGGCTCTTTCCCGGCTGCCCTGCCGATCGTGCGCGGTCCATCGCGGCGCACGCGTCCGTGCGTGGCAGTGGGCGGATCGGGCGCAGCGCAGCCGGGCAGGCGCTGTCGGAGGGAGCGGTCGTCTCGGCGGTCGTGGCGGCCGTACGGCATGTGGACACGCCGTACGACCAGCTGTTGATGGGCGGGGTGTCCCGGTACGAGGCACGGCGCCGGATCGCCCCGGCCGTGGAGAGCGTGCTGCGGGCCTGGCAGGGCGCGGGGGCGGAGGCAGGCTGAGCGGGAGAGGAAGGGGGAGGGGGAGACGGAGACACTCGCGTATGTCGTCGCGTTCCTCGGCCATGGTCGGCGCCCCTTCCTGGGCATTCACTGGGGGTGGTGGAGATGCCGGGCGCGTACCGGGCGGAACGAGACGGGATGGGGCGTGGAGATGATCGATGGGCCGTTCTTCGTGCTGGTCGTGGCGGGGATTCTCGGCACCGGGATGATGGCCGGGGTCTTCTGCGCGTTTTCGACCTTTGTGATGCGGGGGCTCGCAGCGCTGCCGCCGGCGCAGGGCGTCGCGGCGATGAACGCGATCAATGGCGCCGCGGTCCGGCCCGCCTTCATGACGGTGTTCACCGGCTCGGCAGTGCTGAGCGCGGTGATCGCGGTGGTGACGTTCGTGGTGTGGCCGGACGAGGGGAAGGCCGAACTGCTGCTGGGCAGCGCGCTGTACCTCTGCGGATCGTTCGGGCTGACGATCGTCGCCAACGTCCCGCGCAACGACGGGCTGGCCCGGCTGACCCCGGGCGCCCAGGAGGCCGCCGTGTACTGGCCGGCGTATGTGCGCGAGTGGACGTTCTGGAACCACGTCCGCGCCGTCGCCTCGGCAGCGGCCGCCCTGGTTTACGTACTGGCCCTCGCCTGATCTCGGTACGGGTCCCTTGTCTGACCGGCTCCTGACAAGCCATGGTCCCCCTGGCCTGGTCATGCCCGACTGTCCCCCGACCCACCTGCGACAGGCCCCTGGCAGACCCCTGACAGACCCCTGACAGACCGCTGACAGATCCCTGACCGTGCACAGACCCCTGACCGCGCCCTGATCAGTCCCTGACCGACCCCCCGACCCGTCCTTCGAACACACTCTGATGCCTCCTGATCATCCGCTGACCAGCCCCTGAGGGACCCTAGGCAGGGAGTCCGGGCGCGTCCGGTGCCCGGCTGAGGGGGCCTCGCGAGAAAGCGCTGTCCACCACTCTGCGCTGTGGTCGGGGCGGACGTATCGTGGCCGAAAGAGTGCCGAAGGACGCCGCCCGATGGCGTACGGCCCGTCGTACACCCGATGCCCGCGCGGTATCCGTACGCGAGGAAGACGACCATGGCCGATCCCAAGGGGTTCATGACCACGCCGCGCCAGGAGTGGCCGCGGCGGCCCGTCGAGGAGCGGGTGCGGGACTGGGACGAGGTGTACGTCCCGGGAGCGCTGCTGCCCATCATCAGCAAGCAGGCCGACCGGTGCATGGACTGCGGCATCCCGTTCTGCCACGACGCCTGTCCGCTGGGCAATCTGATCCCGGAGTGGAACGACCTGGTCTCGCGGGAGGACTGGCGGGCGGCGAGCGACCGGCTGCACGCGACGAACAACTTCCCCGAGTTCACGGGCCGGTTGTGTCCGGCACCCTGTGAGGCGGGCTGCGTACTCGCGATCAACCAGCCGGCCGTCACCATCAAGAACGTCGAGTGCGCGATCGCCGACCGGGCCTGGGAGGAAGGTTTCTCCCAGGCGCGGCCTCCCGAGCGGCTGTCCGGGAAGACGGTCGCCGTCATCGGCTCCGGGCCCACCGGACTCGCCGCCGCACAGCAGCTGACCCGGGCCGGGCACACGGTCGCCGTGTACGAGAAGGACGACCGGATCGGCGGGCTGATGCGCTACGGGATCCCCGAGTTCAAGATGGAGAAGCGGCATCTGGAGCGGCGGATCGAGCAGATGCGGGCCGAGGGGACGAAGTTCCGTACGTCGACGGCGGTCGGGCGCGATGTCGGGGCGGCGGAACTGCGCGGACGGTACGACGCGGTGGTGATCGCCACAGGGGCGACGGCGTGGCGGGAACTTCCGGTACCGGGACGGGAGTTGTACGGGATACACCAGGCGATGGAGTATCTGCCGCTGGCAAATCGAGTCTGTGAAGGGGATCTGGAGGTTTCACCGCTGTCCGCGGCCGGCAAGCACGTGGTGATCGTCGGCGGCGGGGACACCGGGGCGGACTGTCTGGGGACCACGGTGCGCGAAGGGGCCGCGTCCGTGACCCAGCTGGACATCTACGCGCAGCCGGGTGCCGAGCGCGACGAGGACACCGAGCCTTGGCCGACGTACCCGAAGATCTACCGGCTGTCGGCCGCGCACGAGGAGGCGCGGGACCTGCGTACGGCACCGGCGGCGGACGCGGACGCGCGGCTGTTCGCGGCGTCCACGCTCCGCTTCGCCGGCGACGACAGCGGGCATGTGCGGTCACTGCATCTGGTGGAGGTCGACGAGCGGCGCCAGCCGGTGACGGGCACCGGGCGGACGCTTCCCGCCGATCTCGTACTGCTCGCCCTCGGGTTCTCCGGGCCGGACCAAGGGGACGGGCTGATCGGGCAGTTGGGGCTGACGCTCGATCCGCGCGGCACCATCGCCCGGGACGACGGCTTCGCGACCAACGTCCCCGGGGTGTTCGCCGCCGGGGACGCGGCGCGCGGGCAGTCGCTCATCGTCTGGGCGATCGCGGAGGGGCGGGCGGTGGCGGCGGCCGTCGACCGCTATCTGACCGGGAGTTCACGACTGCCGGCACCGGTCTCTCCGAGGGATCGGCCGATGAGGGTGTAGGTGTGGCCGACGGTTTCTTGTGGCCGTTGGTCACTGGCGGGATCGGGTGACCGGGGCCGGCGCCGGCCGTGCTCGGGTCATCCCTTCCGCTCGTCCGTCCCCGCCACCTTCCCCGTCGACAGGGCCACCCGGTTCCACGTGTTGATCGTGCAGATCATGGCGATGACATGGGCCAGTTCCTCCTCGTCGAAGTGGGCCGCGGCCTCGGCGTAGACGGTGTCGGGGACGCCCGCGTCGGCGACGAGGGTCAGGGCCTCCGTGAGCGCGAGGGCGGCCTGTTCCCTGGGGGTGAAGAAGTGCCGGGCCTCGCGCCAGACGGCCACCATGTGCAGCCGGTCCTCGCTCTCGCCGGCCTTGCGCGCGTCGTTGGTGTGCATGTGCAGGCAGTAGGCGCAGTGGTTGAGAAGGGAGGCGCGGATCTGGATCAGCTCCACCAGCGCCGGGTCGAGGCCGGCGCGGGCGGCGGCGTCGAAGCCGACGATGGCACGGAAGACCTTCGGGGCGGACTTCGCGAGGTCCAGCCGGGTACGGGAGGCCTCGACCTCGGCGATCGCGGTGGTGATGTCGGCGGCGCCGGTGCTCGTGTTCGTCGTCATGGCTTCAACCTACGGGGCCGATAGACCGGCTGTAGGGTGCATTTCCATGACGGAATCGTGGGTCAATTCCGCGGAGCGGATCGGCGCCGATCTGCATCTGGAGCTGTCGGGTCCGGGCGGGCGCAGGGCTGCGCTGACCCGGGCACTGCGGGAGGCCGTGCGCAGCGGGCGGCTGACGCCGGGCACCCGGTTGCCGCCGTACCGGTCGCTCGCCGCCGACCTGGGCGTGGCCCGCAACACGGTGGCCGACGCCTATGCGGAACTGGTCGCGGAGGGCTGGCTGACCGCCCGCCAGGGCTCGGGCACCCAGGTCGCCGACCGGGCGGAGCCGCTGCGGCACGCCGTACGGACACCTGTGAAAACACCTCTACGCGCGCGTGGCCCGCGACACGATCTGCGGCAGGGCGCGCCGGACGCGTCGGCGTTCCCGCGAGCGGCCTGGTCGGCCTGCTACCGGCGGGCGCTGCAGGCGGCGCCGAACGAGGCGTTCGGGCCGGGGGATCCGGCCGGGCGCCCGGAGCTGCGGGAGGCGCTGACCGAATATCTGGCACGCGCGCGTGGCGTGCGGACCGAGCCGGACCGGATCGTGATCTGCTCGGGCTTCGCACACGCGCTGCGGTTGCTGTTCGGCCAGGGTGCGGGCGGGGTGCTGCGCGGTCCGCTGGGCGTGGAGGCGTACGGGCTGGACTTCCACCGGGGGCTGCTCACCACGGCCGGGGTGCGGACGGTGCCGCTGCCGCTGGACGAGCACGGCGCGCGAGTGGACGTACTCGGACGCGAGCGGGCCGTGCTGCTCACGCCGGCGCACCAGTTCCCGACCGGCGGCCCACTGCACCCGGAGCGCCGGGCGGCCGTGATCGACTGGGCACGCGCGCGTGGGACGGTCGTACTGGAGGACGACTACGACGGCGAGTTCCGGTACGACCGCAAGCCGGTCGGTGCGCTCCAGGGCCTCGATCCGGAGCGGGTGATCCACCTCGGTTCGGTCAGCAAGAGCCTGTCACCGGCGCTGCGGCTGGGCTGGATGGTGCTGCCGGAGCGGTACGTCGAGCCGGTGCTCGCGGCGAAGGGCGAGCGGGAGGGCTGGGCGAGCGTCCTGGACCAGCTGGCCTTGGCGGAGTTCATCGTCTCCGGGTCGTACGACCGTCATGTGCGGCGCATGCGGCAGCGCTACCGGCACCGGCGTGACCGGCTCGTCGCCGCGCTCGCCGAACACGCGCCGCAGGTCGAGGTGAGGGGCATCGCGGCCGGGCTGCACGCGGTGCTGCGGCTGCCGCCCGGCACCGAGCGGTCCACGGTGAAGGCCGCCGCGTGGCAGGGTGTCGCCCTGGACGGACTCGCCGCGTTCCGGCATCCGGAGGCGCTGGCGACGGTGGGTGACGGACTGGTGGTGGGGTACGCGGCGGCCGCGGAACACGCCTACGGCGCGGCGTTGGAGGCACTGTGCGGGGTGCTGCCTCCGGGGTGAGGAGCGGGGTGCTGCCTCCGGCGGTCGGAGCGGGTCGCCTCCGGCGTGCGGAGCTGTGGTTCAGAGATCAAGGTCGGCCGCGGTGGCGTAATCCCTCGCGCCCGGCGCTCGGCTGTGGGCCGGCGGCCGGGACCCGGTCGGCCGGAGCGGGTCCGGCGGACCGGGGGTGGCGATGACTTGCGACAGAAGGATCCGCTGCCTGCGCACCTGAACCTTGAGCAGCGTAAACGCGGTGGGCGGGGCCGCGCAGCCGAACAGACGCCGGGCAACCCACCCGCCCATAAGGAAGTTGAGCGAAAAACAACGGGCGGTCGAGGTCAGGACAGCAGGAAGTCGGCCTCCCCCGCCTTGGCGCCCTCGATGAACGCGGTCATCTCGGCCGTGGTGTAGATCAGCGCCGGCCCGTCCGGATCGGTGGACTGGCGTACGGCTATCCGGCCGTCGGCCAGCTTCATCGCCTCCAGGCAGTTCCCGCCGTTGCCGCCGCTCCAGGGCTTGTGCCAGCCCTCGCTGCCCAACTCCCGCGCGGGCATGCCGTTGTAGACGCGTCCGCGCGACGTGATGCGATCCATTCACAGCTCCTTGCGGAGATCCCGGAGGATCTCCTTCGTGCGTTGTGCCGTAGCGGCCTGCGCCGCCATGCGGTCCATGACCTCGAGGTGGGTCGCCACCTCCGTGCGCGCGTCCAGATAGACCGCGCCGGTCAGGTACTCGCTGTAGACCATGTCCGGCAGCTCCGGCATGGCGAATCGGAACAGCACGAAGGGCCCGTACGTCCCCGGGTGCGGCCCGCTCGCGAACGGGGCGACCTGGAGTGTCACATGGGGCAGCTTCGTGGCCTCGAGCAACTTGTCGATCTGCGCGCGCATCACCTCCGGACCGCCGACCGGGCGGCGCAGCGCGGTCTCGTCCATCACCGCCCAGAAGCGGGGGGCGTCGGGACGGGTCAGCAGTTGCTGGCGCTGCATGCGCAGGGCGACGTGCCGCTCGATGTCGGCCGGGCTGGTCTGGCCGATGGCACCGGACTTGAGCACACCGCGCGCGTAGTCCTCGGTCTGGAGCAGCCCGGGGACGAAGTGCGGCTCGTAGGAGCGGACGAGGGCGGCAGCACCCTCCAGGCTGACGTACATCGAGAACCAGCCGGGCAGGATGTCGTGGAAGCGCTGCCACCAGCCGGGCTTGTTGGCCTCCTCGGCCAACTGGACGAAGAGTTCGGCCTCGTCGTCGGCTACGCCGTACGCCTTCAGCAGCAGTTGCAGGTACGGGATCTTGAGGGCGACCTCGGCCATCTCCATGCGGCGGACGGTGGCGGGCGCGACACGCAGAACGCGGGCGGCCTCCTCACGCTTCAGTCCGGCGCGTTCCCGCAGGTCCAACAGGCGCCGTCCGAGGACCACCTGGCCCACCGTCGGCGCGGACCGCGGTTCGCTCACGCTCTCACCTCCACCGAACGCCTCCACCGAACGTGTCCTGACAGATGCTTCCCGACAGCCCTGCGGCGCCATCGAAGATGCATTCGAAGACCGGGGCGGATCTCCGATGACCCCAATTGGCGCCGCTCGACGTGCTGTTGCGAGCAGTGTGCCACGGCCCCTGACCGCGTCACACAGCACTCTGCAATTTTCATAGTGACACTTGCCAAGTGTTCACGGCGGGGAGATAGTGGCAAGCGTGATTCCGTCCGCGCCCTTAGGAACAGACGCCGCCGCAGACCGTCCCGGTCTCGGCGCAGCCACGGGAGCAGCCCCTGACGGGGACGCTGCCGGGCGCAGGTTCCGCTTCGTGCTGGCCGCACATCCGGGTTCCGTCGCCCAGGCGAGACGCCTCGCGCATGCCCGGCTGACCGGCTGGTCGGTGTGCGCGGACATCTGCGACAGCGCGGCCCTGGTCATATCCGAGCTGGTCACCAACGCGATCGTGCACACCGCGAGCAGTCGCGTGGTGTGCGAGCTGCACGACCACGACGACACCCTGCGCATAGCCGTACGTGACGAGGGCTGTGCCCCCGGCGATCCCCATCCCTCCGCGCAGCGGCCCGATGAGGAGCACGGGAGGGGATTGCTCCTGGTCGACGCGCTGTGCCGGGCGTGGGGCGCCCAGGAACACGGGCCCGGCCTGCTGGTCTGGGCCGAACTGGCCCGCCGGTCCGACGCGGCCCACGACACCGCCGCTCCGCGAGGCGACCTGGGCTGGGGCGCCCGCCCCAAGCCGGGCCGCCCGGACGACTCCGGCGAGGACGAGGCGCCGGAAGGCCGGCAGGGGGCCGCCGGGCACCCCCACCATCTCGCCCCGCTCGCACCCGAGCGCCAACACCGCCACGGGGCGCCGGACCTCCACCGACACCGCACCCTGGACCGGCCCCCGCACCAGTCTTCGCACCGGGCCCCCGAGCAGCACCGCGCCTGGGACCGGCCGTGACCGCACGGTACGGCTCCGGCGGATACGGCCCTGACTCCGACCGGCACCGTGCCACAAGCCCCTTCCCGTCCGGCGTCTTCGGCGTCGCCCGTGCCTGCGGACACGGCGCCGAGCGGTCCCTCGGCCTGGACACCCTGGTGCGGCTGCAGCGGCGCAGGCCTTTCCCGGACGCGCCCCGTCGGCTCGCCGTGCCGGACGGCATGACCGCACCGCTCGGCTGCGACGCCGTGGCCGTGCCCGACCGCCTCGGCCCGCTCGTCGTACCCCGGCTGCCGCGGCTGGGCTGCGTGTACACCGACGGCGCCCGCTGGTGGTGGATCGTTCCGTCGGACTCCGACTACGCCCTGCCCTGGCCGTCCCCGGCCCACTACGCCCCCGGCGCCCTGGTCACCGGCACCGCCCGGCTCATCCACCGCCCGGAGGGCACGGTCCCGTACACCCCGCCGATCCCGCTGTACCTGGCCCTGTGCCGGGTGACCGGGACGACCCCGGACTGGTCCCGGGCGGCGTAACGCGGCGCTCGCCTCGGCCCCGGTCGGCTGATCGGCGAGAGCCATCTGCGCCAGTCCCGCCGTACGCCCCCTTCGCTCCCCCGGCACTCCCCCACACGCCCTCCCCCGCCGCCGGTTCGCCCGGAGATAGTGGCCCTTCCGCCACGCTCCAGGAGGTCATGTGAGGAAGAAGCGGGGGACGCCCGAACCCGTGGTGTCGGGGTCGGAGCGGCTGCTGTTCGGGGGACCGCTGCGGTACGACATGGGCTGGAACGAGCACGCCGACGCCTTCCTGGAACTGAGCTTCCGTGCGATGGTCGTCCGGCTGCCCGGCATGCTGGCCTCCAGTCTGCGGCTGGCCCTCCAGGCCGACGCCCGGGCCGCGCGGATCGTCCTGGCGGCCGAGGCGCTCCGCGGCGCCGCCCAGGCGGTGAGCCTGCTGGCCGTCAACAGCGCGCTCGCCAGGCTGCTGACCGGCCCGGACATCGAGCAGCGACTCCGGTCGGCCGCCCCCGCGCTGCTCGCCATGGCCACCGTATCGCTCGTGGCCGTACTGCTGCGGGCGGCCTCCACGTACGCCGTCGGGCGGCTGGAGCCCAAGGTGGAGCGGGTGGCGACCGAGCTGTATCTGGAGCGGGCGGCGAACGTGGAGCTGGCCGCCATCGAGGACCACGCCTTTCACAAGCTGCTGGACACCGCCCGGTACGGCGCCGAGTCCGCGCGCCGCATGATCTCCTACGGCGCCCGGGTGATCGGCGCGCTGATCTCGCTGATCGCGGCGGCCGGCGTGCTGGCCGTGCTGCATCCGGTCCTGCTGCCGCTGCTGGTCACCATGACCCTGCCGAGCGCCTGGAGCGCGCTGACCAACGCCCGGCGCCGCTATGAGTCCTTCCATGTCTGGGTGCAGCACGCCCGCGCCGGCCGGCTGATCAGCCATCTGCTCACCGAGCCGGCCGCGGCCCCGGAGATCCGGGTGCACGGGGTCGGCCCGTTCCTGCTGCGCCACTTCCGGTCCATGTCGGAGACGGCGGAGGCGGAGCAGGCCCGGCTGGCCCGGCTCGCCGCCCGAACCGGCCTGATCGCGGCGGGCTGGACCGGCCTCGCCACGCTCGCGACCTACGCCACGCTGGGCGCGCTGCTGCTGACCGCCGCGATGGCCCTGTCGGTGGCCGGTACGGCGGTGATCGCGATCCGCACGGGTGCGTCGAGCCTGGACACACTGGTGCTGGAGATCAACCAGCTGCACGAGGAGGCCCTGTTCGTGGGGGATCTGCAGCGGCTGTACGTGGAGGCGGCCGAGCGGGCCGTCCCGGAAGGCGGCGAGCTCCTGCCGGAGGACCCGAAGGAGATCCGGTTCGAGCACGTCACCTTCAGCTATCCGAGCGACGCGCCGGACCCTTCTTCCGGTGAGTTGCGCTCCACCTCCAGTGAGTTGCCGGCCTCCACCGGTGAGTCGCGAGCCTCCTCCGGTGAGTCGCGGACGCGTCCCGCCCTGGACGACGTCACCCTCACCCTGCCGCTCGGCCGGATCATCGCGCTCGTCGGCGAGAACGGCTCGGGCAAGACCACGCTGGTCAAGCTGCTCGCGGGCCTGTACACGCCGGACCGCGGTCGCATCCTGTGGGACGGCGTCGACGCGGCGCGGACCGACCGGCGGCTGCTCGCCGAGCGGATCGCGATGGTGGCCCAGGATTTCAAGCGCTGGCCGTTCACCGCCCGGGTGAACGTGGCCGTCGGCCGCTCGGCCGTGCCCATCACCGAGGAACGGCTGGCCGCGGCCGTCGCCGAGGCGGGGGCCGAGGAGGTGGTCGCGGATCTGCCGCGCGGTCTGGACACCCTGCTGGCCCGCGACTTCAGCGGTGGGCACGAGCTGTCCGGCGGTCAGTGGCAGCGGCTCGGCATCGCCCGGGCGGCGTACCGGCGCGGTCAGGTGCTGATCGTGGACGAGCCGACGGCCGCCCTGGACGCGCGGGCCGAGCTGGAGGTGTTCGAGAAGATCCGGGCGCTGGCCGGCAGTGGGCAGACGGTCGTGCTGATCACCCACCGGCTGGCCTCGGTCCGACATGCCGACCTGGTGCACGTGCTGGAGCACGGGCGGCTGGTGGAGTCCGGAACCCCTCAGGAACTGCTGGCCGGGGGCGGTGTCTACGCCGAGTTGTACGCGCTGCAGGCGGAACAGTTCACGGCGCAGGTACCGGCGCGGGTTCCGGCGCCGAAGCCGGCCTGAGTGGGCCGCTGGCACCGGGTCGCGTCACTCGGCCGCCTCGGCCCCCCGCACGATCACCAGGAAGGTGTCCGTCGCGAGGTCCATGACCACTTCGGCGGGCAGGCCCTCCAGACGCCGCGCGTGCGCGAACTCCTCCGCGGGCCGGGATCCCCGCGGACCACCGGCGGGAAAGCGCTCGAGCACCGTTCGCCCGTTCACCATCTCGCACCTCCAGAAAGCGTCGTACTCGTAGGAGTTAACGCTCTGGAGAAGGGAAACACCTCGCTCGGTGACGGGACTGAGACATTACCTACACCCGTTCGGCGCGGAGCGTGCAGGACCGTTCACTTTGCGACATGAACCGCACCCTCCGTGTCAGTGGTCGTACTCGTCGTGAAGGCGCAGCCGCTCGCTGCCGGCGGGGCTGCGGCCGAGGGCGGTGAGGTCGAGCAGGCCGGCGAGGGAGCCGAGCCCGTCCAGCCCGTCGTCGTACACCGAGTAGGTGTGGAAGACCCGGTCGCTCTCGCGCAGGAAGCAGCTGACGCCCGGTCGGTCGACCGGGCCCTGGCCCGACTCGACGGTGGCCTCGAAGTCGAGGCTGAAGTCGCCGTGGGACGCGGAGCACGACGAGGAGTACCAGGGCACGACCCAGCCCATCCGCGCCTTGAACGGCAGGATCCGGGTGAACGGCGCCCGGGAGACGGCCGCGAAGGAGGTGTTCCGGGCCCGCAGATGGGCGAGGTGGCCGACCTGGTCCAGGAAGGCCGAGCAGCACGGGCAGCCGTTCTCCCAATCCGGGGCGAACATGAAGTGGTGGACGACGAGCTGGGCCCGGCCCTCGAAGAGGTCCAGGAGGGTGGCCTTGCCGTCGCCGCCCTCGAAGACGTACTCCGCGTCGACCTCGACCATGGGCAGCCGACGCCGCTCCTCCCCGAGCACCTCGCGGGCCCGTCTGACCGCCTCCTCCTTGCGCAGCAGTTCCTCGCGCGCCGCACGCCACTGCTCGCGCGAGACGATCCTCGGAAGCGACATGGGCCCTCCTGTCCGACGGTCGGTACGCGGTGGTGACCGTCGCCGGGAGCGGAACTCATCGCTGTGCGCGGAGAATCTCGCGGAGATTTCTTCCCGCATCTGCGGCCTGCACGGCATCGGGCCGGCTCAGGTGCCGTACTCCTGGGTGCGCCGCCCATGGCTCCGGTCGGTCAGCGCGGGCAGCCGGCGGCCCAACTCCGCCACGACGGCGGGCAGATCGAGGGTGAGGAGCTCCCGGTCACGCATCAGGACCCGGCCGCCGACGACGGTCGTGCGGACGTCCGAGGAACGCGCGCTGTGCACGAGGGTGGCGGCGAGGTCGTGGACGGGCTGGGTGTGCGGGCCGGTCAGGTCGACCAGGACGATGTCGGCGCGCCGACCGGGCGCGAGACTGCCGACGCTGTCTCCGAGACCGACCGCGCGCGCACTCTGCAGCGTGGCGTGGTGCAGGGCCTGACGGGAGGTCAGCCAGCGCGCATCGCCTTCGGTGGACTTCTGGATCAGGGAGGTCAGCGCCATCGACTCCCAGACGTCGAGGGAGTTGTTGGAGGCGGCGCCGTCCGTGGCGAGCCCGACGGGGACGCCGGCCGCGCGCAGGGCCCGTACCGGAGTGGTCGTGGGCCAGGCGAACCTGAGGTAGCCGCGGGGCGCGGTCGCCACGGCCGTACGGCCGCCCGTGCGGGCCAGCAGCGGAAGGTCGCGCTCCACGATGCCGGTGCCGTGTGCGATGAGGAGGTCGGTGTCGAGGAGTCCGGCGCGGTCGAGGACCTCGATGGGGGTGAGGCCGTGCCGGGCGAGGCTGGTGTCGGTCTGGTCGCGGTTCTCGGCGGCGTGGATGTGGACGGGCAGGCCGTGGGCGCGGGCGAGGTCGGCGGTGGCGGCGAGGTCGGCGTCGGTGACGGTGTAGGGGGCGTGCGGGGCGAGGGCGGTGGTGATGCGGCCGTCGGCGGTGCCGCGATGGCGGAGGGCGAACTCGGCCGACCGCTCCCGCCCTTCGGGGCCCTGACTGGAGAAGTAGGCCTCGCCGAGGTGCGCGCGCAGGCCGCACTCGGCGACGACGGCGGCGACGGCGTCCATGTGGAAGTAGTGGTCGGCGAAGCAGGTCACCCCGCCCCGGATCATCTCGGCGCAGGCCAGCCGGGCGCCGGACTCCACGTCGTGGGCGGTGAGGTTGGACTCGACCGGCCAGACGACGTCGTTGAACCATTCCTCGGTCGGCAGGTCCTCGGCGAGTCCGCGCAGGGCCACCATCGGGGCGTGCGTGTGGCAGTTGATCAGCCCCGGCATGGCGATCTGACCGTGCGCCTCGATCCGCTGCACGGCGGGCAGGTCCCGCACCGACGCGGCGGAGGTGACCGACTCGATGACCCGGTCGCGTACGACGATCGCCGCGTCCTGGCGGAAACCGACCTGTTCCTCCTCGTCATGGACGAGCGCGGTGCAGCCGGTGATGACGAGGTCGGCGGGAGCGGGAGGCATGGGCCCACCGTACGGCTACGCGGCGACGGGCAGCGGTACGTCGACCCCCTGGTGCCTCAACTCGTCCACGGCGTCCTGCAGTTGTCCGACATGCCGAGGGGTGAGCCGGCCCGTCTCGTCGAGGTGCACGGCGCAGGCCGTGGTCGTGTCGACAAGTCGCTCCAGGACGTCCGCGACGGCGTCCGTGCCCGCCGTGTGCCGGGCGAGGGCGGGCAGTTCGGCGGCGGCGAGCGCGATGGCGGTACGGGCCTCGGCGAGGGTGCGGTAGGCCTCCCGGCGCAGCGCCCACCGCTCACCGCGGTCGCTGGACTCGCCGAGGACGTGCACGAGATAGGCGTGCGCCGCGCTCCCGGCCGTGGCGAGCCGCGCCCGTACCCCGCCGCCGCGCTCCCCCGGCATCGGCAGATGCCCGACGACCAGCACGAGCACACAGGCCAGCAGGGTCTCCCCGATCCGGCTGACGGAGGCCTGCGGCTCACCCCCGGCCATCACCAGGGCGAGGACGAGGACGGTGACGACGGCGGTCAGCGCGGCGAAGTGCCGGGTGGCGACCGGCACGAGCGCCCCGCAGACCGCGACCAGCGCGATCAGCCCGGCCGGGCGTGGCAGCAGCGCCGTCAGCCCGGCGAACACCAGGGCGCCCAGCACGGTCCCGGCGGCCCGGCACAGCACCCGGGAGGCGAGCGGCCCGAGGTCGGGCTTGACGAGGAAGACGGCTGTGGCGGGCAGCCAGTACCAGTGCTGGTGCTGGCCGTACCAGCGGGTGTGGTGCAGCGCCTGGGCGATGGCGGCGCTGGCCCCGAAGCAGACGGCGACCCGCAGCCCGTACTCGCGTCCACCGGTGCCGAACGCGGTGCGCAGGGCGCCTGGGAGGCCCGTGCGCGGGGTGAGCAGCCGGTGATGGGCGCCCTTGCCCTGGTCGAAGGCCTCGGCGGCGCGCAGCAGGGCGTCGTCGAGGGCGCGCAGGGCGGGGGCCGACCGGTGGGGGGCGGGCAGCGAGCCGGTGCCGGTGTTGCCGCGGACGGCTGCGGCGAGCCGCCGGGGCCCTTCCGCGGCCCGCGCGGAGACGGGCTCGCCCGCCCAGAACAGCGCGGTGGCGGCCTCTGCGAGCGGGAGGGCGGCCACATATTGCGCATGCAGCCGGCGCTCGGCGGCGGAACTGGCGTACCGGCGCAGCCGGGGTCCGGCGAGGGCGTCCTGGGCATGGTCGAGGGCGGCGGTGAGCGCGGCCCGCCGTGCGGTGGCCCGCTCCCCGCCGACCGCGTCGAGGAGCGCGGCCACGGCGTCGTACACGTGGGCGACCGCCGCCCGCTCCCCGTCGAACCGGAAGTCCCCGGCGAGCGAACCGGGCGTGGGCAGGGCGAGCCGCAGCACAAGCAGCCAGCCGGCCCCGGCGAGAAAGGCGAGGGCCCGCTGCCAGCCGCTCTGGGCCGCCGGCATCCCGGCGCCGATCGCGGCACCGACGAGCAGTTGCGTTCCCGCGGCGGAGGCGACGGGCCCGACCGCGCTGATGCCACCGGCGACCAGCCCGAGCAGGGTGAGCGCCAGGGTGAGCGGTACGGCGGCCAGCCCCTGCCCCGCATACGTCCCCGCGAGCAGCCCGAGCGCCCCGGCCAGCGCGGGCACCCCGAGCCGCTTGACGGAGACCCGCCGGCTGCCCGGACGGTCGTTGATGCCGGCGAGCATCGCCGCGATGGCGGCGAGAACGCCGGGCGCGGTGTGCCCCGTAGCGACGCCGGCGAGCAGCAGTGGCCCGGCGGCGAGCGCACCCCGGGTCACCGCGCTCCACGGAACGGGACCGCGCTGGGCGCGCAGGGCATGGGCTAGCCAGAGGGGGGCGGCGGGCCGGGACACAGGACTCCTGTCGTACGCGGGCGGGATGTGCCTCGCCTTCGGACGACGGTGGCCGGGTGGGCTGTGCCCCACGGTAGGGGGCGTTCCTGGTGCGAACGGGGCGATCACGTTTCCGGCATGTGAAAGGTGCCGGGGTGGCCGGTTTCTTTATGAACGCAATGCCCCGGCGACGATCTCCTCGGCCTCGGTCACGGCGGCGACGAGAACCTCGGGTTCGGCCCGCAGCGCGCCCACCACCGCGTCGATCCCCCGCAGCCCGGCCCGCTCCAGCAGCCGTTTCTCGTTCGTCACCCACTCACCACGTGCCGCGAGCACTCCGTGCGCGGCCTGGGCGGCGGCCGTCGCGAGGGAGCCGGCGGTCTCCGTCAGGCGGCCGTGGGGGGCGTGGTTGGCCTTCGCGTAGCCGAGGGTGGCGCGGGCGGTGCCGTGCCAGCGCTCGGCGGCGGTGACGCGCAGCCTGGCCGGGTAGCCCGCCGGGCGGGGCAGGGTGCCTCGGAGCACCTGGTTGACGGCCAGTTCGGCCACGATCAGGTAGGTGGGGATGCCGGCGAGATGGAAGAGCAGCTGCTCCACCCGGAACCGTCCCTCCTCCGCCTCCGCCAGCTCGTGCTCGACCACGTCCAGGTCCCGGTAGTGCACATCGACCCGGCGTCCGTCGACGGACAGCCAGGCCCCGCCGTTGAAGACCCCGCCGCCCCAGCCGCCGATGTCGCAGACCTCGCCCTCCCAGCCGGCGGCCCGCAGGTCGTCGGGGTCGAAGGGGCCGCGGTAGTAGATCGCCAGGTCCCAGTCGCTGTCCGGGCGGTGGGTGCCCTGGGCCCGGGAGCCGCCGAGGGCGACCGACCGGACGGTGGGGAGGGCGGCGAGGCGGTCGGCGGTACGGGCGAGGAAGACGGGATCGGGAAGCTGGGGCGTGGGCATGGGCATGGGCTCAGCCTGCCGCAGCGGTCACGGAGCCCGCCCCCGAAATTCCCGGGAGGCTTTCCGCTCCGTCCACCTGGTCACGGCCCGTTGTCAGTGGCACGCGTTATCAAGGAATCGTAACGCAGTGTGACAGCGGGGCAGGCAGTCGTGACGATCCAGGACGGCAGGGACAGGAACGCGAGCGGGCACGAGCGGGAGGAGGAGGCCCCGGGGCCGCAGGAGGGCCGGGCGGACGCGCCGCAGACACGCACGCATGTGTCGACGGCGGGGCTGCGCGCTCGGGGATGGACACCGGGCATGGTCCGCCAACTGCTCGGCGAGCCCGATCTGCTGCGGAGAAACCCGCACTTCGCCTCGGCACCGCGGACACGGTTGTGTCGCCTCGACCGGGTCGAGACGGCCGAGCGCAGCGAGGAGTTCCGTGCCGTTTCGGCCGCCGCGGCCAGCCGGTCGGCAGCAGCGCGGGCCGCGTTCCGGCGGCGTCGGGAGGTGCTGGCACGGATCGCGGCGGAGCCCATCGACGTGCCGCGTCTGCCGGCGCGCCGGCTCACGGAGCCGGCGGTGGAACACCGCGACCGGCGGGACACGGAGCGGACATACGAGCGGCGGAGGCATGCGCCCGATCCCGCGGCGGCACCGGCGGCCGATCCGCACGCGCTCGACCGCTGGAAGGTCGACCACCTGCGACATCGGCTCACCCGGTACGACGAGCTCCTGGGCGGACTGCGCGGGAGCACGGGACGTGCCGCGGCCGAGGAACTGCTGCGCCGCCGGCTCTGCGCGGCCGTCGCCGAGGCGTACCCGGACCTTGCCCAGGAGTGCGAACGGCAGTTGGGTGAACGAGAGTCGGGTCCACCCGGGCGCATGACAGGTCAGGACGGAGCTCCCGCGGCGAGGGGACCGCCTGCGCGGCCGTCCCTACGTTCCCGGCACACGAAGGATGATCAAGTCCTCCCGGTGCACGAACGTCTGACGGCCTCCCCTCCCCTGCTCGCCGGGCACCTCCGGGCGGAGAGCAGTCGGCACCGTCGCCGTCGACATCTGGCCGACGGCTCCGGGTAATTCGGATGCGGGCAGGGCCGACGGGACCGATCATCGGGATTTGTCGGGAAGTCGTGTCGTCCACTGCAGTTTCAGGAGAGCACCCCAGTGATCCAGCGCGTAACCGTCCCGGTCCTCTTCCCGCCGCCCCGCTATGCGCACGCCTCCGTTGTCGAGGCCGGGACGAAGCTGGCCTTCCTCGCCGGGGCCGTGCCGCTCGACGAGAAGGGGGACATCGTCGGCCCGGGTGATCCGGTGCGGCAGGCGGAGCAGGTGATCGCCAATCTCAGGGAGCAACTGGGCGCGGTGGGAAGTGACTTGGCGCATGTGGTCGCGACGGACGTGTACGTGGTGAGCAGCGAGCCGTCGGTACTGTCCGCGGTGTGGGACGTGGTGGAGGCCTCCGGGCTGAGCGCTGGTCCGCACTCGTCCACGCTGCTCGGAGTCGCGTGCCTCGGCTACGCCGGGCAGTTGGTGGAGATCACGGCCACGGCCGTGGTGCCGGAGGAGCGGGGCACGCCCGTGGTGCCGGAGCGGGAGGGGAACCGGTGACGGACGAGGTCGTACTGCGCCGGGCCGTGGCGGCGGACGCCGCGGCCGCCGCGGACGTGTATCTGCGGTCCTTCGACGCCGCCCTGCCCACCGTCGTGCGGCCGCACACCGACGACGACGTGCGGGAGTACATCCGGGACGTCGTCGTGCCGTTGCGGGAGACCTGGGTGGCGGAGGCCGACGGCGGCGGGATCGTCGGGCTGATGGTGCTGAAGGAAGAGTTGCTGTCCCAGCTGTACCTGGACCCGCAGTGGCGGGGGCGCGGCATCGGCGACCGGTTCGTCGCGCTGGCCAAGGAGCGCAGCCCGGGCGGGCTGACCCTGTGGACCTTCCAGGTCAACAAGCCCGCCCACCGCTTCTACGAGCGCCATGGTTTCGCCGCGGTCGAGTTCACCGACGGCAGCGGCAACGAGGAGGGGGAGCCGGACGTGCGGTACGTCTGGCGGCCTTGAGCCCCGCCGTTCCGGCCCACCGTGGCGACCGAGGGCCACGTCTTCCGGCTCAGCGTGCCGGGCGTCCCCACCTCCTCCCCTTGGGCAGCGGTCTGTCGTAGCTGCCCGCACGGCTGGTGGTCAGGCCCAGGGCGACCAGGGACTCGGCGAGCTTGACCGCCGCCGCCACGCCGTCGACCACGGGCAGCCCGAGCTTCTCCCCCACCGCCCGCTGCAGTCCCGTCATCCCGGCGCAGCCCAGGACCAGGACCTCGGCGCCCGCGTCCCGGGCCCGCTCGGCCGCCGTCAGGAACGCGGCCTCGGTGCGGCCGGGATCGTCGGCGAGGTCGAGGACGCCGAGGCCGGTGCCGACGACGGCGGCGCAGTTCCGGGCCACACCGGCCGTCTCCAAGCTGTCCTCGATCTGGCCGCAGGAGCGGTCCAGGGTGGTGACGATGCCGTAGCGGCGGCCGAGAAGGCAGGCGAGGTGGGCGGCGGCCTCGGTGATGTCCACGACCGGGACGTCCACCAACTCCCGTACGCCTTCCCGGCCGTGCTCGCCGAAGCCGGCCAGGACGACGGCGTCGTACGCGGGTCCGCCGTACGTCCGCAGGGTGTCGAGGACGGCCGCGGCGGAGAGATAGCTGTCCAGCCAGCCCTCGGCGGACGCCGGCCCCCAGGCGGGGGTCAGACCGGTCACCGTGGTGGCCGGGCTCGCGGCGGCCCGGGCGCCGCGGACGATCTCCTCGGTCATATCCTGCGTGGTGTTGCAGTTGGTGACGATGATCCGCACGCCTGTCAGGCCTCCTTCGCCGTCGTCGCACGCTCCCGGCGGCTCAGCAGGGCGTACAGGCCGGCGGCGAGCGCCGTGCCGATGAACCAGGAGTACGGCGCCACATCGCTGAAGCTCTTCACCAGCGCCACTACGGCAGCCACCGCGGCGGAGGGCAGGAACGCCCACAGCGCCGTCGGGTTGACGCCCTTGCGGTAGTGGTACGGGGTGCCCGGCCGGGCGTCGAACAGCGCGTCGATGTCGACCTTGCCGCGCTTGACCCAGTAGTAGTCGACCATGATCACGCCGAACAGCGGGCCCAGGAAGGCGCCGAGGCCGCCGAGGAAGTAGTTGACGACGGTCGGGTTGGAGAAGAGGTTCCAGGGGGTGACGAGCAGCGCGGCCACCGTGCTGATCATGCCGCCGACCTTGAAGGTGATCTTCTGCGGCCAGACGTTGGCGAGGTCGTACGCCGGTGAGACGAAGTTGGCGACGATGTTGACGCCCATGGTGGCCACCGCGAAGGTGAACGCGGCGATCACGAGCACCCAGGTGTTGCCGACCTTGGCGACCAGTTCCGCCGGGTCGGTGATGGCCTGTCCGAACGCCTTCAGTGAGCCGGCCGTGACGATCACCGACACCACGACGAAGGCGGTGGAGTTGATGGGCAGGCCCCAGAAGTTGCCACGCCGGACGGTCTTGTAGTCGGGCGCGAAGCGGGAGAAGTCGCAGAAGTTGAGCATCAGCGTGCCGTAGGTGGCGAGGATGAGGCCGATCGCGCCGAACCACTGCCGCCACTGCTCTCCCGTGGACACCGGGTGCGGGGTCGAGGTGAGCGAGATGCTCCAGTGGGCCTTGGCCAGGACCCAGAGCGCCAGTGCGATCATCACCAGCCAGATCGCCGGACCGCAGAAGTCCTGGAACTTCCGCACGGCCTCCATGCCCTGGCTGATGATCAGCGCCTGGATCACCCAGAGCGAGACGAAGGAGATCCAGCCGAGCGCGTCCAGGCCGACGAAGGAGTGGTGGGTGAGGGAGTCGAGGCCCGGCCAGGCCGCCAGCAGCATCACGTTGACGGCGACGGAGGCCAGATAGGTCTGGATGCCGTACCACATGATGGCGATCACGGCCCTGATCAGCGCGGGGATGTTGGCACCCCAGACGCCGAAGCTGATCCGGCTGACCACCGGGAAGGGTACGCCGTGGCGCTGGCCGATCCTCCCCATCCAGTTCATGCCGGCGTAGATGAGCACGAAGCCGACGAGCAGGGAGGTGAAGACCTGCCAGACGTTCATGCCGAGGACCAGCAGGCCGGCGGCGAAGGTGTAGTTGCCGAGGTTGTGGACGTCGGACATCCACATGGCGAAGAGGTCGAAGACCTTCCAGTTCCGCCGCTCGGCGGGGGCGAGGTCCTCGTTGACGAGGCGGGGGTCGGGGACGAACGCGGGGGCGCCGGTGGCTTCGGCGCGGTCGGCGAGGGACACGGGGCCTCCTGAACAGGGGGACGAAGGGGCCATACCGTAGGAACTCGGACGGACTGCAGGCCGGAGACCCGCAGCGAGGCGCGTTTGGTATACCAAACAGTCGACATGGTGCCGTCGTCAAGCGTTCGGACCGATGTCCTTGCCGTTACGGCCCCGTAAAAGTGGCCTCGCGTCGGCGAAGATGGGCCCATGACGAAGATCGAACCCCTGGGCGCGGTGCGCGAGCGCGTCCTGGCGAGCCTGCGGGAGGACATCATCGCCGGGCGCCTCGGGCCCGGTGACCGACTCGTCGAACGGGAGCTCGCCGAGCGGTTCGGCGTCTCCCGGGTGCCGGTGCGGGAGGCGATCCGCGCGCTGGTCGCCGAGGGCTTCGTCCTCTTCGAGTCGGCCCGCCGCACGGTGGTACGCCCGCTGAACCCGACCGACGTCAGGGAACTCTTCGAGCTGCGCGAGGCCTTGGAGGTGTACGCGGCGGGGCTGGCGGCGTCCCGGGTGACCCCCGAGGCCCTGGCGGAGCTACGGGACCTGCTCGACCAGGCGGCGCGGGCGACGAAGGAGGGCGACGCCGAGGCGATCACGGACATCAACACACGCTTCCACGACCGCATCCGCGCCCTGGCCGGCAACAGCCTGCTCATCTCGGTCATGGAGCCGGTCGACGGCCGCCTGCGCTGGCTCACCCGGCGGAACGAGGAATGGCCCCAACTCCTCACCGAACACCGCGAGTTGTACGAGGCGATCGCCTCCGGCGACCCCGACCGCGCCCGCGCCCACGCCCTCGACCACGTCCGCGCCAACTACCGCTCGACGGTACGGCACCTGTTCGGAACGGATCCCGCTGACGCCGACTGAAGGACCGCGGCCCGCTGAAGAGGGACCGCTGCGGGCTCGTGACGGGCGGCCGCCGGCTCCCGAGGGGTCGCTGCGAGCTCCTGGCGGGCGCCGGCCGGTCGGGGTCGGCTGTTGGAGGGCGGTTACCGCAGGCCGGCTGTCTCCGCCGCTGTGTGCAGCACCTCGCGGAGCATCTCCGTGGTGAGCCGGCCGGTGAAGGTGTTGCGCTGGCTGACGTGGAAGCAGCCGAAGAGGTCCAGGTCGTCGAGCGCGACCCGGGTACCGTGGGCGAAGGCCGGGCGGGGCCGGGGCACGGTCCAGCCCGCCTCATGGAACGCGGGCAGCGCGGCCTGCCAGCCGAAGGCGCCGAGCACGACCGCGGCCCTCAGTGTCGGGCGCAGCAGCCTCAGCTCCTGGACCAGCCAGGCGCGGCAGGTGTCACGCTCGCCGGGGGTCGGCTTGTTGGCGGGCGGGGCGCAGTGCACGGGCGCGGTGACCCGGACGCCGTACAGCTCCAGCCCGTCGTCGGCGCTGACGGACGTCGGCTGGGAGGCGAGCCCCTCGTCGTACAGCGCCTGGTAGAGCACATCTCCCGAGCGGTCGCCGGTGAACATCCGGCCGGTGCGGTTGCCGCCGTGCGCGGCTGGGGCCAGCCCGATGATCACCAGCCGTGCGTCGGCGGGACCGAAGCCGGGCACCGGCCGCCCCCAGTACGTCCAGTCGGCGAACGCGGCCCGTTTCGTGCGGGCCACCTCCTCGCGCCACTCGACCAGCCGAGGACAGGCCCGGCAGTCCGCGACCCGCCGGTCGAGCCGGGCGAGGGCACTGCTGTCGTCCATACGGCCACCGTATGCCTCCACCGGCTCTCGTGGGCGCCGTCCCCAGCGCCAGGAACCCGCAGATCAGCGCGGACAGGATCGCCGGCAGCGGCCACACGAACCGCGGAGGTCCGCCGTGGCCGACTGCGGCCGCGGCCCGACCAGCACGGCCGCTACAGGAGCAGTGCGGCCGGCTGCGGGAGGGGCCGGTCGAGGTCGGAGCCGTATGGGGAGGCGTCCCTCTCGCCGGTGAGCGCACGGGAACAGGGCACCACCGATCGGCGTATCCGGGGTACGCCGGCCGGGTGCGGCCGCCCGCCATCTGCACCGACACCCCGGGCGCCCGGCGCCGACCATCCGGAAAAATCGCCTCCGGCTCACCCCGCCCGGAGAGTTAGGGTCAGGGGCATGGCTTCCGAGGATGCGGACGAGAACGTGAACCGTGGGACAGGCGGACCGGACGGGCCCCGCCCCGCCCAGGACGCCCCGGACACCCACGACACCCACGGCTCCGGTGCCTCCGCCGAGCAGCCCGTCGATCCGAAGATCGCCGCTGCGGTCGCTGCCGCCGAGGCCGCGGGACCGGCCAACGGTGAGACGGTCCGGATCGACAGCTGGATCTGGGCCGTGCGTCTGATCAAGACGCGTTCCCTGGGCGCCACCGCCTGCAGGGGCGGCCACGTCCATGTGAACGGCGAGCGGGTGAAGCCCGCCTACTCCGTGCACGTCGGCGACGAGGTGCGCCTGCGGCACGAGGGCCGGGAACGGGTCGTGATCGTCAAGCGCCTGATCCGCAAGCGGGTCGGCGCCCCCGTGGCCGCCCAGTGCTACATCGACAACTCCCCTCCGCCGCCGCCCCGCGAGGCCATCGCTCCCGCCGGCCTTCGCGACCGAGGCACCGGCCGCCCCACCAAGCGCGACCGCCGCGAAATGGAACGCCTCCGTGGCCCCGCGGGCCCGGGCCTCCCGGGCGGCTTCGGCGCCGCAGCCCCTGGCGGCTTCGCCGGACTCGGCGACCCCGGTGGGTCCGGGGGCCGAGGTGGAGCCGGGGCGGGCGGCCCCGGCGGCTCCGGTGGGCGCGGTGGCTCCAGCAGGTCCGGTGGGTCCGGCAGGCGTGGTGGATCCGGGTCCGGCGGGACCGGTGGGCACCCCCGAGGACGGTGACCCTAAGGCCTTACCCCGCAGGGACGGTCGAGGCCGTCGACCGGAAACCCTTGCCCGGCCGGCATGGATCCGGGTCCGGGGGGACCACCGGCGGGCATCCCCGGGGACGGTGAACCGAAGGCGTTATCCCACACGAACCGGTCCACCCCGTCGACCGGAAACCCCCGCCCCGCCGACATCGATCCAGATCCGACGCGACCGACGGGCATCCCCAGGGACGGCTGCCCGAAGGCGCTACCACCCGCATGCACACGCCGGTGCCGTCGGTCGGGCCCCCGCGCCCGGCCGGCGGCACCGGCGCCGCGCACCCGGGGTCACCGCCGCCGCACCCACCGCAGCAGCTCCGCGTTGTGCCCGCGCCGGGCCCAGGCGATCAGGGCGAGCGGCACCATCAGGATCAGCGGGGTCGCCGCGTTCTGGCCGTCGAAGACCGTGAGCTGGACGATGAACGCGCCCACCATCAGCGCGCTGAGCGCGATCGCCGCCACGGACTGCAGCACAGGGATCAAGAGTGCGACGCCTCCGGCGAGTTCGAGCGCGCCGATGGTGTACATGGCCCCGCTGCCCCAGCCGATCTTGTCGAAGGCCTCGACGGCCGAGGGGTGTGCGATGAGCTTGGGCAGCGCGCTCGCGATGCCGTAGAAAAGCGCGAGCAGCACCTGCACGGTCCGCAGCGCGACCCGGGCCGCGCGCCTCCGGCCGCTCAGGGAGCCGGCGGAGTCGACGGAAGCGGTGCGGGCGACGGGAGCGGTGGTCTCGGGCATGAGGGTCTCCTGGGGGAAGCGGTGCCGATTGCTTACACCGAGGTAGACCGGACACCGTCCGGAAACTCATCGCTCTCCGGCCGCCCTGTGCGACCGTCCGCCCGCTATGCCTTCGGCACGGCCCGCACCCAGGTCCGGTCCGGTGTCAGATACGCGTCCACCTCCAGCCCCGCTTCCTCCAGCGCCGACTCGAACTGCTCCTTGGTCAGCGGCCGGGCCAGGAACGTCTGGGTCCAGCGCGCGTCCGGGAAGTCGTACTCGACGTGCACCGAGTTCGCTCCGTTGCCGACCGGCTCCGAGGAGACGATCCGTACGGTGAAGCCGCTCGGGTCGACCCGCTCCCTGGGCACGTTCGTGTGGTAGTCCTCGCCCTCCCGTTGGATGAGCACGCAGCCGCCCTTCGCCACATACCGGGCGCAGGTACGCAGCATGCCCCTGCGCACCTCCTCGTCACCGACGTGCACGAGGAACGACGCGAGCATCACCACGTCGAACTCCTTGCCGTCCAGGTCCAGTTGCTCGATGGGGCCGCATATCGTGCGCGCCCCGCGGATCCGGCTCAGCATGTCGGCGGACTCGTCCACCACCGTGACCCTGAAGCCGCGCTCGAGCAGGGGGTGGGTCATCCGGCCCACTCCGCTGCCCAGCTCCAGGATGTGTGCCCCGGCCGGTACCGCCGCGGCGATGATCTCCGGCTCGTCGCCGGCCGGCAGCCGCTCGTACAGCTCGACCGCGCAGCCGTCCGGGGTGATCGCACCGGGTCCCGTGCCCTCGTATCCCTCACGCATCTCGACCGTCATGCCCGAACAACGGCCTGGCCTCGCACGGCCGTTCCCGTCCGCCCACAGTTCACTCGTTCGAGTTAGTCCGCGCTGTTCGGCCCGGCTCCGTGCGGTTCGGCGGCCTGGTGCGCGCTCTTCGGCGGCCTGATCCGCGCGGCTCGGCTCGACCCGCACGATCCAGCGTGTCCACCCTGTCCGGGGGACCACGCCATCCGGCGTGGACCACGCTATCCGGCCGGGAACGGAAACCACCCGCGCCCCATGTACCAGTGGCCGCCCGCCCGCAGATGGTCCCCCACGGCCCGCTCCACGGACGTGCGGGCGGGCAGCTCCGCGGCCGGCAGGTCGGGGTCGCCGAAGACGAACTGGACGGGTTCGGTGTCGGCCGGCTCGGTGTCCTCGCGGACGGTGCGGAATCGGTCCTGGAAGCGGACGATGTTGGAGTCGGCCGGCAGGTACCGCTTCAACTGCGGGTCGAGCAGCCAGGAGTGGCACAGTGCGGCCACCGGCCGCTCCTCGGGGAAGTGCACGGCGAAGAACTCGCGGGCCCGGGCCAGGGAGCGGTCGCAGGCGGACGGGGTCAGCGGACCGTGGAAGTCGGGGATGTGGAGGTTCAGGCAGGCCGTGCCGGGGAGCGCGTCCAGGCCGGCCGCCGCGAGCACGGGAGCCGTGCGCTGCCCGAGCCGTGCCCGCTCGAACTGCAGCCGTCCCAGCTGGTACAGCTCGCCCCGGAAGTGACGGACGAGCCAGCGCCGCGACTGCACGCCGGTCGTACCGTGCCGTCTGCGGTGCACGGCCATCTGACGGCCCAGGTCGGCCAGGGTGCGCCGGGAGACCTCGGGCGGGATGCCGCGCTCCCGGTGCCGGGCGAGGGTGTGCGGGGCCGCGGCGACGAAGACGTACACGGCGAAGACGCCGGCCAGCTCGGTCGGCGCCGTGTCGAGGAGTCCGGCGAGCTCGGGTGTGCGGTCGATCTCCTCCGGATCGCGGAACAGCTCCTCGACGCACTCCTCCAGGAGTCTCAGCACTCCCGGGTCACCGGTCACCCGGCGCCGCGCGGCCACCAGATCGTTGATGTCCTGGTGCGGCACGGCCAGGTCGAGGAGCAGCTCGGGCAGGTCGTCGGCGTCCGGCAGCAAGAGAACCCCCTTCGACGAGCAACGGTCGAGCGCCGTTGGTGTGCGTCGCCACCGAAGAGTACGTTGCAAGCAGGAGTGGTGTTCCGATGCGTACGGGCAGTGAACCGGCGACCGCGCGCAGTGCTCTGCGGGCGCGGTTCTGGCTGTCCGTGTGGGGACTGGTCTGGGCGGTCTTCGGCACGGTGGCGTTCGCGCTCCTCGGGCGCCCCGGCTGGGCGGCGGCCTGCGCGGTGCTGTGGCTGGTGGTCACCGTCGACATGGCCATGATCGTCAGACACATCCGGCAGGGCCCGCACTATCAGCCGGGCCGTGACGTGCCGCCCTACCCGCCGCCGGAGGGCGGACCGCCGTTCCCGGGCCCGCCGAGGCACCGGCATCCGTGACCGACCCGCCGCACGGCACGACCGGCTCAGTCGCTGAGCCGTCGAAGGATCAGTCGTCGAAGCGTGCCGCCTTCAGGTACCGCGGGTTCGGGTCCAGTGCGGCAGCGAGACGGAAATGGCGTTTGGCCTGGTCGGGGCGGCCCTGGCGTTCGTAGGTGCGGGCCAGCGCGAAGTGCGCGAACGCGTTGTCCGGCTCGCGCTCCAGCACGATCGTGAACTCCAGCTCGGCGGGCCGCAGTTGTGCAGCGGCGAAGAACGCACGCGCGCGGAGCAGCCGGGCCGCGGTGTTCTCCGGGTGCGCGGCGATGACTGGGTCGAGCAGCTTCACCGCACCCCGCGGGTCCCGTGAGTTGAGCAGATGCTCGGCTGCACGGAAGTCGATGACATGCGTCTCCGGAGTACGTCCGGTGGAACCGCTGGTCTCGGGCACGGCAGAGTCCTTCCCTCACTGGAACCTTTCAACGCCCGCGGGGAGGGCCGCTATTCCGGCGCTACTCCGCGGTACCCTCGCGCGCCCGCCGTACGAGGTCCTCCCACACCTCGGCGACACGCTTGTGCAGCGCGTCCAGCGGTACGTCGTTGTCGATCACGATGTCCGCGATCTGTCTGCGCTGCTCGCGGGTCGCCTGCGCGGCCATACGCGCGCGTGCGTCCTCCTCGGTCATCCCACGCAGCCGGACCAGCCGGTCGAGCTGGGTCTCGGGGCTCGCGTCCACGACGACCACGAGGTCGTACAGCGGTGCCAGGCCGTTCTCCGTGAGGAGGGGTACGTCGTGGATCACTACTGCGTCGTCGGCCGCGGCCTCCTCAAGCTCTCGGGAACGGACGCCCACGAGCGGGTGCACGATCGAGTTCAGAACGGCGAGCTTCTCGGGGTCGGCGAAGACGATCGAGCCGAGCTTGGGCCGGTCCAGGCTGCCTTCCGCGGTGAGGACGTCCTCGCCGAAGGCCTCGACCACGGCGGCGAGGCCGGGCGTGCCCGGCGCCACGACCTCGCGCGCGATGCGGTCCGCGTCGATCAGCACGGCCCCGTGCTCCACGAGCAGCCGTGACACCTCGCTCTTGCCGACGCCGATGCCACCGGTCAGGCCCACTTTCAGCATGACCGGAAGCTTAGGCCCTGCCACTGACAGCGGGCCCCGGGGAGGTCAGTTGTCGCCTTCGCGCTCCGCCAGGAACCGCTCGAACTCGCGCCCGATCTCGTCGGCCGACGGGATGTCCACCGGCTCGGCGAGCATGTTGCCCCGGGTCTCGGCGCCCGCTGCGGCGTCGTACTGGTGCTCCAGGCCCTGGACGAGCGCGGTGAGCTCCTCGTCGCCCTCCTGGATCTGGCGGTCGATCTCCGTTTGGGTGCGGTACGCGTCCGTACGGAGCGAGTGCGCGATACCCGGGAGAACCAGCCCGGTGGCGGCCGTGATGGCCTCCAGGACGGTCAGGGCGGCGTCCGGGTACGGCGAACGGGCGATGTAGTGCGGGACGTGCGCGGCGACGCCCAGGACGTCGTGCCCGGCCTCCATCAGGCGGTACTCCACCAGCGACTCGGCGCTGCCGGGCACCTGGGCCTCCTCGAAGGGGCTGCGGTGGCCCCGGATGAGGTCGGAGCGGTTGCCGTGCGGGGTGAGATCCACCGGGCGGGTGTGCGGGACGCCCATGGGGATGCCGTGGAAGTTCACGGAGAGGCGGACACCGAGCCGCTCCACGATCTGCTGTACGGCCGCCGCGAACCGCTCCCACTCCACGTCCGGTTCGGGACCGGAGAGCAGCAGGAAGGGGGCGCCCGTGGTGTCCTGGACGAGACGGACCTCGATGGCCGGGACCTCGTAGTCGGTCCAGCGGTCCCGCTTGAAGGTCAGCAGGGGCCGGCGGGCCCGGTAGTCCACGAGCCGGTCGTGGTCGAAACGGGCGACGAGCCGGTGGGGCAGTGAGTCGAGCAGCCGCTCGACGATCTGGTCTCCGGTCTCGCCCGCGTCGATGTATCCGTCGAAGTGGTAGAGCATGACAAGGCCGGCCGACTCCTGGGCGAGCGCCATGTCGACAACGGCGAGGCCCTTCGGCTCCCATGCGTACAAACCCTGCGGATCAAGCACTGTGACCGCTCCTCCTCGTGTCCCTCAGGTCAACGCCCCCTGGAACGCGGTCATTCCCGCGACACGCCGCTGATCAGCGATCTCACGGACGGCTTCTGCCCGGGCAACTCCTTGGCACGCGAAGGACAACGGCAAGACAACCCGAAAACGCCTGAGGGACCGCACCTCGAAAGGTACGGTCCCTCAGAACCAGCTATCGGCTAAGCCTCAGCGTCAGCGATCAGCTCTGGCCACCGGCGAGCTTCTCGCGCAGCGCGGCCAGCGCCTCGTCCGAGGCCAGCGCACCGGAGGTGTCCGCGCCCTCGGAGGAGTACGAACCGCCGGTCGCGGCCGGAGCCGCAGCCTCGCCGCCCTCGGCGGCGGCAGCGGCGTCGGCCTCGCGGGACTTGATGACCTGCTGCTGGTGCTGCTCGAAGCGGGACTGCGCCTCGGCGTACTGGCGCTCCCACTCCTCGCGCTGCTTCTCGTAGCCCGGCAGCCAGTCGTTGGTCTCCGGGTCGAAGCCCTCGGGGTAGATGTAGTTGCCCTGGTCGTCGTAGGACGCGGCCATGCCGTACAGGGTCGGGTCGAACTCGACCGAGGCCGGGTCGGCACCGAAGGACTCGTTGGCCTGCTTCAGCGAGAGGCTGATGCGACGACGCTCGAGGTCGATGTCGATGACCTTGACGAAGATCTCGTCGTTGACCTGGACGACCTGCTCCGGGATCTCCACGTGACGCTCGGCCAGCTCGGAGATGTGGACCAGACCCTCGATGCCCTCGTCCACGCGGACGAACGCACCGAACGGCACCAGCTTCGTGACCTTGCCGGGCACGACCTGGCCGATCTGGTGGGTGCGGGCGAACTGCTGCCACGGGTCTTCCTGGGTCGCCTTCAGCGACAGGGAGACGCGCTCGCGGTCCATGTCGACGTCGAGAACCTCGACGGTGACCTCCTGGCCGACCTCGACGACCTCGGACGGGTGGTCGATGTGCTTCCAGGACAGCTCGGAGACGTGGACCAGACCGTCGACGCCACCCAGGTCCACGAAGGCACCGAAGTTGACGATCGAGGAGACGACACCGGAGCGGACCTGACCCTTCTGGAGGGTCGTGAGGAACGTCTGGCGGACCTCGGACTGGGTCTGCTCGAGCCAGGCGCGGCGGGACAGGACCACGTTGTTGCGGTTCTTGTCCAGCTCGATGATCTTCGCCTCGAGCTCCTTGCCGACGTACGGCTGGAGGTCGCGGACGCGGCGCATCTCGACGAGAGAGGCCGGGAGGAAGCCACGGAGGCCGATGTCGAGGATGAGGCCACCCTTGACGACCTCGATGACGGTACCGGTGACGATGCCGTCCTCTTCCTTGATCTTCTCGATGGTGCCCCAGGCACGCTCGTACTGGGCGCGCTTCTTCGAGAGGATCAGGCGGCCTTCCTTGTCCTCCTTCTGGAGGACAAGGGCCTCGATCTCGTCGCCGACGGCCACGACCTCGTTCGGGTCGACGTCGTGCTTGATCGAGAGCTCGCGGCTCGGGATGACACCTTCGGTCTTGTAACCGATGTCGAGCAGGACCTCGTCCCGGTCGACCTTCACGATGACGCCGTCGACGATGTCGCCGTCGTTGAAGTACTTGATCGTCTCGTCGATCGCTGCGAGGAAGGCTTCCTCGTTACCGATGTCGTTGACCGCTACCTGCGGGGTGGTGGCGGTGGTCTCGGTGCTGCTCGTCATGTGGGAAAGGGCTCCGGTACGGACATTGAAGTCGTAGGTACTGCTTACGCCGGGAGCCCGTTTCGCTCTGCAGAAGCCGGACAGCCAAGGAAGCGCCACCAAATGGACACCGGGTGCCCGGTGGCGCCTCGAGAACCGAGGGGACATACAACAGATGCGAGCGCAGCCTGCTACGTCTGAGGTGCGCAGGCCCGCAGCGCAACTTGTAGCATACGGGGGCAGCCGGGCAGGGTCAATGCGCGAAGGCGCACACCCGGGGCAGATCGCGCATATCCGGCAGAAGAAACGTCCTTTGAGGCCAGACAGGCCTGCGGGACCGCTTCCGTGTCGGACCCCGGCGGGTTGGACGGAAGAGTACGACGAGGGAGCCGATCATCCAAGAGCCGGAAGCGTACGAGCCCGAGGGACCCGAGGCGTTCGAACCGGAGGCGACACGCCGTGACGCCGGGGTCGCGGAGAGCGCACGGGCCAACCGGGGCTGGTGGGATCGCAACGCGGACGAGTACCAGGTCGAGCACGGCACGTTCCTCGGCGAAGACCGCTTCGTGTGGGGCCCGGAGGGCCTGGACGAGGTGGAGGCCGAGTTGCTCGGCCCGCCGGAGGAGCTGAAGGGCAAGCACGTGCTGGAGATCGGCGCGGGCGCGGCGCAGTGCGCGCGCTGGCTGGTCGCCCAGGGGGCCCGCCCGGTGGCCCTGGATCTCTCGCACCGTCAGTTGCAGCACGCCCTGCGCATCGGCGGAGCGTTTCCGCTGGTCTGCGCGGACGCCGGCGCGCTGCCGTTCGCGGACGGCTCCTTCGACCTGGCCTGCTCCGCGTACGGGGCGCTGCCCTTCGTCGCCGACCCACGGCTGGTGCTGCGCGAGGTGCGCCGGGTGCTGCGGCCGGGCGGCCGGTTCGTGTTCTCGGTGACCCATCCGATCCGCTGGGCGTTCCCGGACGAGCCGGGCCCCGAGGGCCTGTCGGTGTCGTCCTCCTACTTCGACCGCACGCCCTACGTGGAGCAGGACGAGGAGGGACGCGCGGTCTACGTCGAGCACCACAGGACGCTCGGCGACCGGGTGAGGGACATCGTGGCGTCCGGTTTCCGCCTGGTGGACCTGGTGGAGCCGGAGTGGCCGGCCTGGAACACCTCGGAGTGGGGCGGCTGGTCCCCGCTGCGGGGCAATCTGATCCCGGGGACGGCGATCTTCGTGTGCGAGCGGGACTGACCTCCCACCTCTTACATACGCACACGCGCGCGTGGGCGCGTTTCTTACGTGCACGCACGCGTGAGGGCCGCATTCGCCGTCGTACGACACTTGGGACGTGATCCGTTACGACGCCCTGGATGCGCTGCCCGTGCGCTCGGCCCTGCCCGCCCTGACCGAGGCCCTGGAGGACGGCGGCAGCGCCGTGCTCGTGGCGCCGCCCGGCACCGGCAAGACGACGCTGGTGCCGCTCGTGCTGGCGGGGCTGGTCGGGGACGGGCTCTTGCGGCGTGTCGTGGTGGCCGAGCCGCGCCGGATCGCGGCGCGGGCGGCGGCCCGGCGGATGGCCTGGTTGCTGGGCGAGAAGCCCGGCGAGAGCGTCGGCTTCACGGTCCGCGGCGAACGGGCCGTGGGGCGGCACACGCGTGTGGAGGTCGTGACGACCGGTGTGCTGCTGCAGCGGCTGCAACGGGACCAGGAGCTGCCGGGCGTCGACGTCGTGGTCCTCGACGAGTGCCATGAGCGGCATCTGGACGCCGACACGGCGGCCGCGTTCCTGTGGGACGTGCGTCAGGCGCTGCGGCCGGAGCTGCGGCTGGTGGCCGCGTCGGCGACGACCGACGCCGAGGGCTGGGCGCGGCTGCTGGGCGGGGCGCCCGTCGTCGAGGCGGAGGGCGTCGCGCATCCGGTGGAGGTGGTGTGGGCGCCTCCGGTGCGTCCGGTACGGCCACCGCACGGGATGCGGGTCGACCCGGCGCTGCTGGCGCACGTGGCGTCGGCGGTGCGGCGGGCGCTCGCCGAGCGGGACGGGGACGTGCTGTGCTTCCTGCCTGGTGTGGGCGAGATCGCGCGCGTGGCGGGCCAACTGGGCGATGTGGGGGACATCGACGTGCTCCAGGTGCACGGGCGGGCGCCGGCCGCCGTGCAGGACGCGGTGCTGGCGCCCGCGGCGCGGCGCCGGGTGGTGCTGGCGACCTCGGTGGCGGAGTCCTCGCTGACGGTGCCCGGGGTGCGCGTGGTCGTGGACTCGGGGCTGGCCCGGGAACCGAGGGTGGACCACGCGCGCGGGCTGAGCGGGCTGACGACGGTACGGGCGTCGCGGGCGGCCGGGCGGCAGCGGGCGGGGCGGGCCGGGCGGGAGGCGCCGGGGGCGGTGTACCGGTGCTGGTCCGAGGCCGAGGACGGGCGCCTGCCGGCGTTTCCGGCGCCCGAGATCAAGATGGCCGACCTCACCGCGTTTGCCCTGCAGACGGCTTGCTGGGGCGATCCGGACGCCTCCGGGCTGGCGTTGCTCGATCCTCCGCCGGGCGGGGCGATGGCGGCGGCGCGGGAGGTTCTGTCGGCCGTCGGCGCGGTGGACTCCGTCGGTCGGGCGACGTCGGTGGGTGTGCGTCTGGCTCGGCTGGGGGTGCACCCTCGGCTGGGGCGGGCCTTGTTGGACACCGGCGGTGAGGGAGCGGAGGTTGTCGCCCTGCTCTCTGAAGAGGTGCCGCGGGATTACGGGGATGATCTGGCCGGTGCGTTGCGTCGCGCGCGGCGCGGGGGTGACGCCTATGCAGGGCGGTGGGCGGCGGAAGTACGGCGGCTGCGGGCCGTCTCACAGGAGTTTTCCCAGCAGCCCGCCAGGGACCGTCGGACAGCAGGCGCCGTCCAGGTCGGAGCAGGCACCGGTGACGACAAGCTCGCCGGGCTTGTCGCCGCCCTCGCCTTTCCCGAGCGTGTCGCCAGGCTCGACGGTGGCTCGTACCTCATGGCTTCCGGCACCCGGGCCGAGCTCGGGGACGGATCGGCGTTGCGCGGAGCGCCCTGGATCGTCGTCGCCGTTGCCGATCGGCCCGCCGGGAAGGGGCACGCGCGTGTGCTGCTCGGAGCCGCCGTCGACGAGAGCGTGGCGCTCGCCGCCGCCGGGACTCTGCTCGACGAGCGGGACGGGGTCCACTGGGCCGACGGCGATGTCGTAGCCCGGCGTGTCGAACGGCTCGGTGCCATCGAGCTTGCCGTACGGCCGCTGAAGGACCCTGACCCGGCACTCGTACGCGATGCCCTGCTCGACGGGTTCCTGCGCGAAGGGCTCGGGCTGCTGCGCTGGTCGCCGGAGGCGGAGGTGCTGCGGCAGCGGCTCGCGTTTCTGCACGCCCGCCTGGGCGAGCCGTGGCCGGACGTGTCCGACGACGCGCTGCACGCGTGCGTGGACGACTGGCTGGAGCCGGAGCTGGGCCGGGCCCGGCGGCGGGCCGATCTCGGCCGGATCGACGCCGGGCAGGGACTGGCACGGTTGCTGCCGTGGGCGACCGGGGAAGCCGCGCGGCTGGACGAGCTGGCGCCCGAGCGGATCACCGTACCGAGTGGGTCCAGAATCCGGATCGACTACCGGGATCCGGAGCGGCCCGTGCTCGCGGTGAAGCTGCAGGAGATGTTCGGGCTGCGCGAGACGCCGGCCGTCGCGGGTGTGCCGCTGCTCGTGCATCTGCTCTCCCCCGCCGGACGGCCCGCCGCCGTCACGGCCGACCTCGCCTCCTTCTGGAGGGACGGCTACCGGGGCGTACGGGCCGAGCTGCGCGGGCGGTATCCGAAACATCCGTGGCCCGAGGACCCGGCGACCGCCGAGCCCACCCGGCACACCAACGCGCGGCTCAGGCGCTGACCGGTTCGGGTTCGGCGGGTTCCGTGGGTGCCGGGTCCCGGGGGCGGCGGGCGCGGGCCTCCAGGTAGAGGGAGAGGGCCAGGAGCAGGATTCCCGTGCTCAGGGAGCCCCAGGGGACGTACGAGGTCAGCGTCAGCACCAGGGTGCGGTTGTGCTTGACCAGGGCGACCGTGTGCTCGATGTAGTCCTCGCGCATCTTCACGTCCCCGGCGAACGCCGTCACCCTGGCCCGGCCGCCGAGCAGGGTGCCGCCGCGCAGTTCCTCCCTGTGGAGCTCCTCGCCGTAGACGGGCGCGCCGGTGACGGGTTCGACCCAGAACCTGCGGACGGTGCTGTACCAGCGGGTGGTGCCGGTCTTGGCGACGGACTCAGGGGTGATGCCCTGGACGGGCATGGTCTTCGGCATGGCGACCTTGGTCCAGGGGATGGTCTGTTCGAAGTAGTAGACCTTCAGGCCGCGGAAGGTCCGGGTGCCCTCGTAGTGGATGGGGCTGGTGGTGCGGGTCTGCGCGTCGAAGTACTCGTAGTCGCGTTTCTGCGTCAGGAAGGGCCACTTGAACTCGATGCCCTGGCGGGTGACGGGATCGCCGTCGACCGTCTCGCCGGTGGCGTGCACGGGGTCCTGGCTGTGGGCGTCGAAGATGTAGCGCTCGGGGACCTTGGAGACCATCTTGCCGTCGGGGCCCTGGACGTAGGAGAGGCCGTCCCAGACCACGACCGGCCGGCCCGCCGTCCTCTCGATCTTCTTCGCGGCCGCCACGTCGCCCTTGAGGGTCTGCACGATGGTGACCTTGGAGACCTTCCTCGCGCGCATCGTGCCGTAGTCGAGGAGGGTGGCGCCCTTGGCCTCCAGGACCATGTCCTGGTACTGGTTCGGGGGGATCCTGGCCAGGCGCGGGAAGGCGTACCAGCGCATGAGCGGGGCGAGCGCCGCAAAGAAGACGGCGCAGGCGAGCAGGACCAGGCTTGCCTTGCGGCGCATGGAAGGCCTCCCTCCCGGACGGGCGCGGCTACGGGTGCGAGGGCACCGTGGTCAGCAGCGGCTTGGGGGATGTCCGGCCCGTCGGCGCACCCATGGCGGTCATCGCCAGGACCAGGGCGAGCGCGAGGGCGAGACCGGTCGCGGCGGCGATCAGGGCGCGCATACGGGCCTCCCGGCGGACGGTCGTGTCCTGACAGCTTTCTGATGGCTCGTCAGGTTCGGCACCGTAGCAACGGGCGGGTGAGATGAGAACAGCGGTGCACGCACGAAGGAGGGCGCCCTCCCCGCCGGTGCGGAGAGGGCGCCCTGCCGGTTCGCGTGTGTCAGGAGGCGGACGGACTCGGGGACGGGGACGGGCTCGCCGAGGAGTCCGCGGCGGCGACCTTCAGCTCGACGGTGAGCGTCGCTCCGCCGGCGGTGGTGATGCGGAGCAGGAAGGTGCCGGTGGTGTCGTCCGCGTACAGCTTCGGCAGGGTCAGCAGGCCCTTGGCATCCGTCTTGAGGTCGGTGAGGGTGCGCACGGGCTTGCCGTCGGCGTCCTCGAAGTACGGGCCCTTGTCGTTCTCGGTGGCGTCGGTGTCGGACTTGATCAGGGTGGCGGTGGCCGCGACCCCGTCCGCGACGGCGCCCTTGTACGTCGCCTCCACCTGGACCTGGTCGGCGAACTCGCCGCCCGGGGTGCAGGTCAGCGGGGTGTCGCTGGTACGCGCCAGGGTGTCGGCGGCGCGCTCGGTGACGGTGACCGGGTAGGCGACGCCCTTGACCGTGCGGCCCACGACGGTGGCCATGACCCTGAAGTCGCCGGTCTTCTCGCCCGCCTGGAGGGCCGGGGCGAGGGCGACGCCCTTGGCGTCGGTGGCGACCGTGGCCACGGTCTCGCCGCCGGCGAAGGTGGCGTCGGTGTCCCCGGTGATGGTGAACCGGATCCTGACCTTGGCGACGGCCTTGCCGGCCTTGGTCTCGGCACGGGTGCCGATCCGTTCGGTGAAGGCGTGCCCGGCCATCGCGGTGAGCTTGGCGGTGCCCGCGTCCTGAAGGTGGTCCACGGTGTCGGTGGGGGTCTGCGGGGGCGTCGGAGGGACGGGCGGCTTCGGCGGGGTCGGGCTGGGGCTTCCGCTCCCGCCGCCGGGCGCGCTGGGCTTGGGGTCGGGCTTGGGCTTCGGCGCCTTCGAGTGCCCCGGGGACTTGGCGCGCGGGGTGCCGTCGTCGCTGCGGTGGGTGGGCACGTCGCCGGTGCCGTCGGGCACGGAGTGGGTGCCCTTGCGGTAGTACTCCAGCCACGACAGGACGGTGTTCAGGTAGTCCTGCGAGTTGTTGTAGCTGAGTATCGCGCTGTGCAGGTTTGCCTCGTTCGAGAGGTCCCAGCCGTTGCGGCACAGGTAGTGGCCGGCGGCGAGGGCGGCGTCGTAGACGTTGTTGGGGTCCTTCTTGCCGTCGCCGTTGCCGTCGCGGCCGGCCCAGGCCCAGGTCGACGGGATGAACTGCATGGGGCCGACGGCCTGGTCGTACTCGGTGTTGCCGTCGTAGACGCCGTGGTCGGTGTCCTTGATGAGCGCGAAGCCGTTGCCGTCGAGCGCCGGGCCCAGGATCCGGCCGATCGTGGTGCCGTCGGCGTCGACCCGGCCGCCGCGGGCCTGGCCCGACTCGACCTTGCCGATCGCGGCGAGCAGCTGCCAGGGCAGATTGCAGCCGGGCTTGGCAGAACGCAGTTGGGCCTCGGCCTTCTTGTAGGCGTCGAGGACCGTCGCCGGGATGCCGGCCTCGGCGTCGCCCTGGGCGACGGGGGTGCCGGTGGCGGCCGGCGAGGGGCTGGGGTCGGGGCTGTTGAGCGGCGGCAGGTCCGTGTAGTACGGCGAGTTGCCGGTGGCGTTGCCGTCGGAGGTCGCGTCGGGTACGGGGGCTGAGGCGCCGGCCGTCGCCTGTCTGCCGTGGTCCTCGCCGGGCATTCCCGGAGCCTGGGACGCGGACAGTGCCGCGACCGCTGCCGCGGCCACGGCGGTGGTCGCCGCCCCCTTGCGCAGCCGCCTTCCGAAATGCGCCGCCATCGAGTGAACCCCTCCTGTGGACTCCGTGCGTCCGTCTCCGTCTGTCTGCCTCGCCCTGGTGTGACGGTTGACCCGCTGTTCTGGTTGCCCCTGTGACGCCCTTCCATTTGTGCGACGTGTGTGCGACTGAGCACCCCGCAGGGCACGCCGCAGGTGACCCTACGACAACTTGCTTTCCGTCGGGACCCGTTCACGCCCGTTTTTCACCCGTTGGCCAACTCTCGTTGACACGAAGAACCCCGGACGGCAGTCCCGCGTCCGGGACGCACCTGGTCGACGGATACTGGACGGACGTGATCACCGGCCCGGCGCCAGGCCGACGACCGTTCCTGGGGGCTCTGTTGCCGTTCACACTCAGCCATGCGGCCGCCGTGCTGCCCGCGGTCCGCCGGGACGGGACCGGCCGCGGCCCGCTGGTGCCGGCGGTACTCGTCGCGGGCTCCATCGCGCCCGACATGACCTACTACGCGGCAAGCGTCCTTCCGGGCGGCATGGAATTCGGCGCGGTCACGCACGCGTTCGCCGGGGTCTTCACGGTCGACGTGCTCATCTCCTGGGCGCTGGTGGGGCTGTGGCTGCTCGTCCGCGAGCCGTTGCTCGCGCTGCTGCCCCGGGGCCGGCAGGGGCGGCCGTCCGTGCTGCTGCGCTGCGGTGCGCCACGCGCGCGTGCACGCGTGGTCACGGTGGCGCGGTGGTACGTCTCCGGGGTGCTGGGTGCGCTGACCCATGTGGTGTGGGACGCGTTCACGCATCAAGGGCGGTGGGGGACGCGGCTCGTTCCGGCGGTCGGGCGGGACCGGGTGGCGGGCATGCCGCTGTTCTCGTGGCTGCAGTACGGCTCGTCCGTGGCGGGCGCGCTCGTGATCGCGGTGTTCGCCGTGCGTGCGCTACGGCGTGCGCCGGGCGGGGTGCCGGTGGGGGTGCCTGTGCTGTCCGTGCGGGACCGGTGGTGGGCCGGTGCGGTGATCGGGGGCTGTGCGGTGGCCGGGGCGGTGCAGCGGGCGGCGCGCTGGTGGGCGCTCATGGGGGCGCCGGAGCGGCCGTGGGAACTGGTGCCCACCCTGTGCTTCGGGGTGGGCACCGGGCTGGTCCTGGGCGTGGTGCTGTACGCCGTCGGGGTCAGGGTGTGGCGTCGGGGCCCGGTTCCGGACGGTCCTGGAGGTCTCGCTGATCCGGGTGATCCCGGTGGGGTGGTCGGTGCGGGCCCGGGGCGGCCGGTCGCTCGGTGAGGGACGCGACGAAGACCGTGAGGGTGCACCGGGGACGCCGTCTCGGGATCGCGGTGAGCGCGAGGGCGAGGTAGCCGCGGGCGAGGTCGGCCCACTGGCGCCAGTCGGGGGTGTGGTCCGCGGGGTCGGTCAGGCCGGCGAGTCTGTGCCGGAGGTTCGTGGCGGTCCTGCGGACGGTATCGGTCAGCTCGGCGGGGATGCGGGCGGTGCTTGCGTCGGCCGCGAGGGCCGGGACCGGCGAGGCGGACATGGCCTGCGCCGAGACGGCGTCCGCCCAGGCCCGGAGGTCTGCCTCGGGCGTCCGGCGGTGAAGCATGCGTATACCCATGCCCGCAGTTTTGCGGCTGTGGGGGGTGGGGGGCGTTTTGGCGGGGGCCACGTGAGTGACGGTCCCCGCGGGGGTTCGGCCGAATTGCTGGTGTGGGTGCCGGGTTCTTGTGCTCGTGGGGCCGGGTGGTGATGGGCGGCGCGTGGGTTGCGGTGAGTTCGGCACCGCCGGGGAGCACGGTGGGGGCTGGGCGCCGTTGCGGCGGGGACTCGGGGGCGCCGGCGTTTCAGGTGCGGGTGGGCCCAGGCATGGGTTGCGGCAGGTCTGACACCGCCGGGAGGGCTCGGTGGGGGCTGAGCGACGTTGCGGCGGGGACTCGGGGGCGCCGAAGTTTCAGGTGCGGGTGGGCCCAGGCATGGGTTGCGGCAGGTCTGACACCGCCGGGAGGGCTCGGTGG